>NZ_JBYTEM010000001.1:251984-268642 GCF_058789735.1 Rhodanobacter sp. FW106-PBR-R2A-1-15
AAATGGGGTTCACATAAACTTTGGGGAATCGGGCGATGGCCCCTCTGGCCGGGTCCGCCCCCATGCCGCCCTTTCAGGCGTTGCCGATGAAGTCGGTCTTGCCGATGTCGGTGCCGGCCTGGCGCAGGATGTCGTAGGCGGTGGTGCAGTGGAAGAACAGGTTCGGGATGGCGAAGTGCAGCAGGTAGGCCTGGCCTTCGAAGTTCATCTCGCCGTCGCGCATCTTCAGGTGGATCGTGCGGGTCTCGCTACCGTCGATCTGCTCCGGGGCGAAGCTCTTGATGTACGCGATCGAGCGCTCGATGCGGTCGTAGGCCTGTTCCAGCGTGGCCTCGTTGTCCTCGAAGCTCTGCGGCTCCACCCCGGCCAGGCGGGCGGCGCCACGGGCGGCCGTGTCGCAGGCGATCTGGATCTGCTTGATCAGCGGCAGCATGTCGGGGATCAGCCGCGTCTGCAGCAGCACTTCGTCGCTGACGTTCTTCGCCTTCGCGTGCTGCTCGCCTTTCCTCAGCACGTGGGCGAGGTTGCCCAGGGCGCGGACGAAGACGGGTACGGCGACCTGGTACATGGAAAGTGTCATGGATGATCTTCCTTTGGTTTGCGGGAGTGTTCGGGTGAAGCGGCGGCAGTCAGCGCCAGCGGCTTGCCGGGAAGCACGCCGGGAGCGGCTTCGCCGGGCCTCGGCGCCGTGGCCGCCGGCAGCCGGCGGGTGACCCGGGCGGCGACCACCAGGCCAGCCAGCATCAGCGCGGCCGAAAGCGCGAAGGCTACACCCGGCAGATGGACCGGCGAAGACGGCGCGATCGACAGCGCGAAAATCTGCGCGAACAGGTACGGCCCGAAGATGCCGGCGAAACTGCCGAGGCTGCCGATCGCACCCTGCAGCCGGCCCTGCTCGGAAGGGTCGACCTGCTGGGTCATGATCGACTGGATCGGCGGCATCGCCAGCCCCCACAGCGCCAGCAGCGGCACGCCGAGCAGGAACACCCCGCCGGTGTCGGCTGCGCCCATCACCAGGAACGCACCCACGCCGAACAGCATGCCGGCCAGCAATACGCGGCGTTCGCCGAAGCGCGGCGCCAGCCGGCCGGTGAGCAGCGCCTGCACCGCGCCGTCGCAGGCGCCGACCAGCATCAGCACGTAGCCGACCGCCTGCGGGCCCCAGTGGTAGCGGTAATCCGCATAAAGCACGAACACCGTCTGCAGCACGTAGTGCGCCAGGTAGACCAGGAACAGCACCACCGCCAGGCCGAGCACCTGCGGATGGCTGCGCAGCAGCTTCAGCGAGCCGAACGGGTGCGCGCTGTGCAGTTCGAGCCGGGCCGTGCGGCGCTCCTTCGGCAGCGATTCGGGCAGGATGAAGCAGCCGTACAGGAAGTTGCCCAGTGCCAGCGCCGCGGCCACCCAGAACGGCAGCCGCAGTGCGATGCCGCCGAGGAAGCCACCCACGCCGGGGCCGATGATGAAGCCCAGCCCGAACGCGCTGCCCAGGATGCCGAACGCGGTCGCGCGTTTCTCCTTCGGCATGATGTCGGCGATATAGGCATTGGCGGTGCTGAAGCTGGCCGCGGTCATGCCGAGCAGGATGCGCGCGGCGAACAGCAGCCACAGCGCGGGCGCCAGCGCCAGCACCACGAAATCCACCGCCAGGCCGAGGTTGGAGATCAGGATCACCGGCCGCCGGCCGTAACGGTCCGACAGCGCGCCCTGCACCGGTGCGAACACGAACTGCACGATCGCGAACACCGTGCTGAAGATGCCCACCCACCACGCCGCCTTCGCAATGCCGCCGCCGGCCAGCTGTTCGATCAGGTGCGGCAGCACTGGGATGATGATGCCGAACGCCAGCATGTCCAGCAGCACGGTGACGTAGATGAACGCCAGCGCGGCCCGGTGGCGTGGTGCGGCGGCAGTCGGCGGCGGGTCCATGGGCATGGCGCGGCGATGGGGAGGGCACGATAGCCGAACGGCCGCGGCGCGGCACGTGTACCCCCGTCGCGCATCGCGCGCCGACGCGGCGCGATACCATGGGCAAACCCTTCGCCAAGGAATCGCCATGCTCCGACGTCTGCTCCCCGCATGCCTGCTGCTGGCGCTGGCTGCCTGTTCCTCCAACCAGGGCGCCACCGCCACGGCACCGGTGTCGAAGGAGGAACTGGCGCCGGCGCCGGCCGCCAGCACGCCGGTGGTGCCAGCCACCAGCGACGCCGTGCAGCGGCACTTGGCCGATTACGCCACGGTGAAGCTCACTGCCGACCTGTCGAAGTTCGACGCGCGGCAGAAGAAGATGATCGCGCTGCTGGTCGAGGCGGCCGACAGCATGAATGCGATCTACTGGCAGCAGGCGTGGGGCGACAAGAATGCGCTGCTGCAGAAGATCGCCGACCCCGCCACGCGCGAATTCGCCGAGATCAACTACGGCCCGTGGAACCGGCTGGACAACGACAAGCCGTTCGTCGACGGCGTCGGCGCGCGCCCACTGGGCGCGCAGTTCTATCCGGCGGACATGACCAAGGCCGAGTTCGAAGCATCTGCGTTGAAGGACAAGACCGCGCTGTACACCTTGCTGCGCCGCGATGCGCAGGGCCAGCTGGTCACCGTGCCCTACCACGAGGCGTACAAGGCCGAGCTGGAGAAGACCGCCGGCCTGCTGCGCCAGGCCGCGAAACTGGCGGAGGATCCCGGCTTTCGCAAATACCTCACGCTGCGCGCCGGCGCACTGCTCAGCGACGACTACCAGGCCAGTGACTTTGCCTGGATGGACATGAAGAAGAACCCGGTCGACCTCGTGATCGGCCCGATCGAGACCTACGAGGACCAGCTGTACGGCTACAAGGCCAGCTACGAGTCCTACGTGCTGATCAAGGACCAGGCCTGGAGCAAGAAGCTGGCGCGCTTCGCCAAGTACCTGCCCGAACTGCAGCGCGAGCTGCCGGTGGCCGACAAGTACATGGCCGAGAAACCCGGCGCCGACGCCGACCTCAACGCCTACTTCGCCATCTACTACGGCGGCAACGCCAACGCGGGCGCCAAGACCATCGCGATCAACCTGCCCAACGACGAACAGGTGCAGCTGAAGAAGGGCACGCGCCGGTTGCAGCTGGAAAACGTGATGCAGGCGAAGTTCGAGCAGATCATGCTGCCGATCGCCAAGGAGCTGATCGCCGACGACCAGCAGCACAACCTCAGCTTCGACGCGTTCTTCCAGAACACCATGTTCCACGAAGTCGCCCACGGCCTCGGCATCAAGGAAACCCTCAACGCCAAAGGCACCGTGCGCAAGGCGCTGAAGGACCAGGCCTCCAGCTTCGAGGAAGGCAAGGCGGACATCCTCGGCCTGTACATGGTGACCAAGCTCGCCGACAAGGGCGAGCTGGACAAGGCCAAGCTGATGGACAACTACGTCACCTTCCTCGCCGGCATCCTGCGCTCGGTGCGCTTCGGCGCATCCGATGCACACGCCAAGGCGAACATGGTGCGCTTCAACTTCTTCAAGCAGCAGGGCGCGTTCAGCCGCGATGAAAAGACCGGCCGCTACCGCGTCGACTTCGACAAGATGACCGCGGCGACGAACGCGCTGTCGGCCGAACTGCTGACCATCCAGGGCGACGGCGACTACGATGCGGCGAAGCGGCTCACCGACCAGCTGGGCGCCGTCGACGCCGAACTGGCCGGCGACCTGAAGCGGCTCGACCAGGCGCATATCCCGGTCGACATCCGCTTCGAGCAAGGGCTGGACGCACTGGGCCTCAAGCAGCCCTGAGTCGCCCGCCATGTTGTAGGAGCCCGCTCGCGGGCGATACTCTTTCGAATCCCGAATCCCGAATCCCGAATCCCTGCTCCAAAAGCATCGCCCGCGAGCGGGCTCCTACACGCGCGGTGATGAGTCGGCGTGGCGGGCGTCGATCCAGTCGGCGACGGCTTGCGGGTGTTCGAGGTGCAGGTGGTGGCCGCCTTCCAGGTGGCTGACCGCGATATCCGCCACGCAGGCGGCGCGGGCCTGCATCATTGCGTCGGGCAGGTAAGGCGTCGCTGGTTGCGCCAGCAGCAGCGCGGTGGGTGCGTCGATCCCGCGTAGCAGCGCATGCAGCTGCGACTCCGCCAGTCGTACGGCGCTGGGGCGGGTCAGCCGCGGGTCGCTGCGCCAGCGCCAGCCGCCGTCGGTTTCGGCCAGGCCGCGTTCGACGATCGGCTGCGCCAGTTCGGCGGGCAGGCCGCTGGCCAGACGACGCGCGGCGACCGCCTGGGCGACGTCGCGGAACACCCGCAGCGGCTTGCCGTTGCCGCTGCGTGGGGCCAGCGCGTCGCGGAAGCGCTGCAGGGTGTGCGTGCCGTCGTCGCCGAGCGGCCCGAGGCCCTCGACCAGCAGCAGGCGCGCGATCCGCTCCGGCCGTGCCGCGGCGGCCAGACTGGCGACGCCGGCGCCCAACGAGTGGCCGAGCAGGGTGTAGTGCTCCAGTTGCAGGGCGTCGGCGGCGGCCAGCACCGCCTGCACGTGGTCGACGTAGTGGTAGCTGGCGCCGGCGGCGAGATGGCCGGAGTGGCCATGGCCGGGCAGGTCCAGCGCGATCACTCGCCAGCGCGCGGCCAGCCGCGGCGCCAGCCGCGCGAAGCTGCCGGCGTTGTCGAGCCAGCCGTGCAGCGCCAGCAGCGGCGGCAGGCTGTCGTCGCCCCACACCTGCGCGGCCAGGCTCAGCGACGGCAGCGCGATGCGGCGTTCGTGCGGATCGCTCACGCGTCGGCTTCCGGCCAGCCGCCCAGGTGCCGCTGTACCAGCGCGGCGAGGCTGGCGACTTGTTCGGTGCTGTCGTTGAGCGCGGGGATGTAGCGCAGTGACTCGCCGCCGGCGGCGGTGAAGAAGTCGCGGTTCTGCATCGCAATCTCCTCCAGCGTCTCCAGACAGTCCACCGCGAAACCGGGGCAGGCCACGTCGAGCCGGCGCACGCCCTCGCCGGCCAGCCGGCGCACGGTGGCGTCGGTATATGGTTCGAGCCAGTGCTCGCGACCCACCCGCGACTGGAAGCTGACGACCATCTCGTCTTCGCCCAGTCGAAGCCGTTCGCGCAACAGCCGTGCGCTGCGCCGGCACTGCTCCGCATACGGATCGCCCAGCCGCGCGTAGCGCTCGGGAATGCCGTGGAACGACAGCAGCAGCTTGTCGCCGCGGCCGTGCGACGCCCACCAGCGCTCGATGCTCGTCGCCAGCGCCGCGATGTGGCCCGGGTCATCGTGATAGTCGTTGACGAGGCGCAGCTCCGGCGGCCAGCGCAGCTGCTTGCAGGCATCGGCCACCGCGTCGATCACCGAGCCGGTGGAGGTGGCCGAATACTGCGGGTACAGCGGCAGCACCAGCAGTCGACGCACGCCCTCGCGCTGCAGTCGCTCGATCGTCGGCGCCACCGACGGCTCGCCGTAGCGCATCGCCAGCGCCACCCGCAGCGCGCCGGGGCGCTGGCGGTCGAACTCCGCCTGCAGCGCCGCAGCCAGCGCTTCGCTGCCGTAGCGCAGCGACGAGCCGCGCTCGTTCCAGATGCGCGCGTAGGCGTGCGCCGAGCGGGCCGGCCGCACGCGCAGGATCACCCCGTGCAGGATCGGCCACCACAGCCAGCGCGGGTAGTCGATCACCCGCGGGTCGCTGAGGAACTCGGCCAGGTACGGCCGCACCGCGGCGGCGGTCGGCGCCGTCGGCGTGCCCAGGTTGACCAGCAGCACGCCAGCCTGAACGGGCTGAACGGCCGGCGCATCGGAATCGTCGGCAACGCCGGTATAGTGGTTGCTGCGTGGCATCGTGACAGTCGTGGCTGCGCTGACCGCGTAGTCTGCCACAAGCCCGGTGCAGCGCGTGGCGCCGCCCTTTCCCCGAACCCGAGTGGAGCTGCTCCATGTTGAAGACATCGCTGCGACGTCTGCTGCTGGCCGCACTGGTCCTGTGTCTGCCGAGCGTGGCCGTGCACGCCGAGGACCCGCCGCTGGTGCGCGCCGCCAATGCGGTGCGGGTGATGAACGACATCATGCAGGCGCCGGACAAGGCGATCCCGAAGGACCTGCTGCAGAACGCCCGCGCGATCGCGGTGATCCCGGACATGATCAAGGCCGGCTTCATCTTCGGCGGTCGCCGCGGCGAGGGGCTGATTTCGGTGAAGAGTCCGAACGGCACCTGGTCCAACCCCAGTTTCATCACCATGACCGGCGGCAGCGTGGGCTTCCAGGCCGGCGTGTCCTCGACCGACGTGATCCTGGTGTTCCGCACCCAGCGCGGCGTGGATTCGATCGTCAACGGCAAGTTCACCCTGGGTGCCGACGCCTCCGCCGCGGCCGGCCCGGTCGGGCGCACCGCCAGCGCTTCCACCGACGCGCAGATGAAGGCCGAGATCTACTCCTATTCGCGCAGCCGCGGCCTGTTCGCCGGCGTGGCGCTGGACGGTTCGGCGCTGCGCATCGACTATGATGCGAACGCCGCGGTGTACGGCGCCGGCATCACGCCACGGCGCATCTTCGAGGGCGGCGTGGGCAACGTGCCGACGCCGGTGGTCGACTTTCGTGACCGTCTCGAAGAGTACACTTCGCGCTGATGCGGAAAGGCCGGCGCGCGTGGCTCGATGGGTTTCCGGTTCCCTCCGTTCTAGAGGTCATTCATGAGTATCTGGCATCTGATAATCCTGCTGGTGGTGGTGGTGGTGATCTTCGGCACCGGCAAGCTTCGCCACATCGGCTCGGACCTCGGCAACGCCATGCGGGACTTCAAGAAAGGCCTCAATGGCGACGAGGACGAGGCCAAGCGCAAGGAAGAGGCCGAGCGCCTGCGCGCCGATCCGCCGGCCAGCTCCGCTGACAAGGCGACGCAGGGCCAGCGCGACTCCAGCGACCCGAAGTAAGCCGCGGGCGGCGGGCGGGTTGCGGCGATGATCGAGATCAGCTTCGGCAAGCTGGTGCTGCTTGCGCTCATCGCGCTGATCGTGCTCGGCCCGGAGAAACTGCCGGGCGCCGCGCGTACCGCTGGGGCCCTGCTGCGGCGCATGCGAAGCAGCTGGGACAACGTGCGCGCGGAGGTCGAGCGCGAACTGCAGATCGAGGAGATCAAGCGCGCCGCGCGCGAAGCTGCGGCAAAGGCGGAAGCGGCGCAGGGCGAACTGGACGCCACGCTGGCGCAGGTGCGCGAGATGCAGCACGCCGCGCTGGCGGTTGACGGCAGCCCGGCAGCCGCCGAGCCGCCCGCCGCAGTCGCCGGCGCCGCGACCGAGCCGCAGGCGGCAGCGGAGCCAGACCGCGCCACCGGCGACCTGTTCGCCGACACCGCCGCGCCAGCACCGAAAGCCCCGGAGTCGCCGCATGGCCGCGCCTGAGCCGGAGGTCGATCTGCAGCAGGGTCTGTTCTCGCACCTGCTGGAACTGCGCTCGCGCCTGCTCAAGGCCAGCGCCACCGTGCTGGTGGTGCTGCTGGCGCTGGTGCCATTCGCCAACCGCCTGTACACGGAACTGGCCGCGCCGCTGGTGGCGCGGCTGCCCGAGGGCGCGCACCTGATCGCCACCGAGGTGGCCAGCCCGTTCGTCACGCCGTTGAAGCTGGCGTTCTACGTGGCACTGTTCATCAGCATGCCGATGATCCTGTATCAGCTGTGGGCCTTCGTCAGCCCCGGTCTGTACAAGCACGAGAAGCGCCTGGCGCGACCGCTGCTGGCCGCGGCGCTGGTGCTGTTCTACATCGGCTGCGCGTTCGCCTATTTCCTGGTGCTGCCGGCGGCGTTCCGCTTCCTCACCGCGATCACGCCGCAGGGGGTGGAGATGATGACCGACATCACCCACTACCTCGATTTCGTGATGCTGATGTTCTTCGCATTCGGGCTGTGCTTCGAGGTGCCGGTAGCGGTGGTGGTGCTTGCCGCGGTGGGCGTCATCGACCTGGACAAGCTGCGCGCCAGCCGGCGCTACGCCATCGTCGGCGCGTTCGCGATCGCCGCGTTCATCACCCCGCCGGACATCACCTCGATGATCATGCTGGCGGTGCCGATGTACCTGCTCTACGAGCTGGGCATACTGGCGGTGCGCTGGCTGGTGAAGCCGGGCTCGTTGAAGCGCGACGCCGGCTGAGAGCCTTTCAGTAAAGGTCGATCGGATCGACGTCCAGCGACCAGCGCAACCTGCGCGCCGAGGGCAGTGCGTTCAGCGCCAGCTGCCACGGCCGCAGCATCGCGTGCAACGCCTGCCGGCTGGCCGATTCCAGCAGCAGCTGGCCACGCTGGCGACCCGCGCGCAGCGGCATCGGCGCGGGCATCGGCCCGGCAACCTGCAGTCGATCGTCGGCGGGCAGCGCGGCATGCGCGGCGGCTAGGAACGCCTCGACCTGCTCGCGCTGCACCGCTTCGGCGCGCAGCAGCACCTGGTGGCTGTACGGCGGCAGGCGGATCAGCCGGCGCTCGGCCAGCAGTTCGCGTGCGGCCGCGGCATAACCCTGGGCGAGCAGGCAGCGCAGCAGCGGGTGTTCGGGCTGGTGCGTCTGCAACAGCACGCGGCCGGGCTTGCGCGCGCGGCCGGCGCGGCCGGCCACCTGCACCACCAGTTGCGCCAGCCGTTCGCCAGCGCGGAAGTCGATGCTGTGCAGGCCTTCGTCCACGCCGACGATCGCGACCAGGGTGAGGTTGGGCAGGTCGTGGCCCTTGGCCAGCATCTGGGTGCCGACCAGGATCGCCGGCTGGTCGTCGCGCAACGTGGCCAGCAGCTGCTCGAACGCGTCGCGGCGGCGGGTGGTCTCGCGGTCCACGCGCAGCACCGGCACCTGCGGGAACTGCGCCAGCAGCGCTTCCTCCAGCCGCTCGGTGCCCTGGCCCTGCGCTTTCAGCTCGCCGGCGCCGCAGGTCGGGCAGGCCGGCGGCACGCGTTGGCGGTAGTCGCAGTGGTGGCAGATCAGTTGGCGCCGGCCCGCGTGCAGGGTCAATGGGCGCTCGCAGCGCGGGCAGGCCGCGTGCCAGCCGCAGGCATGGCACAGCAGCACCGGTGCGTAGCCGCGGCGGTTGCGGAACACCAGCGCCTGCTCGCCGCGCGCCACCGTCTCGGCCACCGCGGTCAGCAGCGCCGGCGACAGGCCGTGTTCCAGATGCTGCGCGCGCATGTCGACGATCTGCACCATGGGCGGTCGCACCGCGCCGGGGCGGGCGCGCAGGTGCAGGCTGCGGTAGCGGCCGGCCTCGACGTTGGCCAGCGACTCCAGCGACGGCGTGCCCGAGCCCAGCAGCACCGGCACGCCCAGTGCGCGGGCGCGCACCAGGGCCAGGTCGCGGGCGTGGTAGCGGAAGCCTTCCTGCTGCTTGTAGGCGCCGTCGTGTTCCTCGTCGACGATGATCAGACCGGCCCGTGGCAGCGGGGTGAACACCGCCGAGCGGGTACCCAGGATCACCCGCGCGCTGCCGGCGCGGGCGCGCAACCAGGCGCGCGCGCGATCACCCTCGGACAGGTTCGAATGCAGCACCTCGACGCCCACCCCGAGCCGCTCGCGCAGGCGCCGCACGGTCTGCGGCGCCAGGCCGATCTCCGGCACCAGCAGCAGTGCTTGCCTGTCCTGGGCCAGCACCTGTTCGATCAAGGCCAGGTAGACCTCGGTCTTGCCGCTGCCGGTGACGCCGTCGAGCAGGAACGGCTGGTATTGGCCGAGGCTGGCGCCGACGCTGGCCACCGCCTGCCGTTGCTCGTCGTTGAGCGGCGGCGCCCGCGACGGCGCCAGCGGGCGGACAGACGGCGGTCGCTCGCTGCGTTCGAGCAGGCCGACTGCGGCCAGCCGGCGCGCCGCCTCGCGCCAGCCAGGCTGGCGTTCGCCCAGTTGCTGCGCGCTCAACGCACCGCCGCTCAGCAGGGCCAGCAGCGCCTTGCTGCTGCCGCGGCGGCTGCCGGCGTCGTGGGCGCTGTGGCCGGCGCTGGTGAGCGACCAGTATTCGTCGCCGATCGGCGGCAGCGGCTTCGGCTCGCGCAGGGCCAGCGGCAAGGCGTTGGCGTAGGCCTCGCCCGGCGCGCCGAGCCAGTAGTCGGCGGCCCAGGCCAGGGTCTGCATCAGCTCGGCATCGAGCAGCGCGTCGTCGTCGAGCAGGCGCAGCGTCTGCTTCAGCCGGCCGCCGTCCACCGCGGTTTCGGCGTCGATCGCCACCACCACGCCAACCAGCCGGTGGCGACCGAACGGCACCAGCACCCGGCTGCCCACGCCGGCTTCGCCGCTGGCCGGCGGCAGGTAGTCAAACAGGCTGGGCAGGGGAACCGGCAGGGCGACGCGAAGAACGGCGGGCATGGGCTACCTCGTGGCGGGCCAGTGTAACCGCCGCCCGCGGCAGCCCGCGTCCGATGGATGGCTGCCGCGGCAGGTGTGCCGCCGCGGTCAGCTTGCGCGGACTTGCTGCCCGCTTGTCGAGGAGTCGTGGGTAAGTGGCTAGCGTCCGGAGGTTTTTGCGCTTATCCACAAACGTTGTGGATAAGTCTGTGGATGCCACGGGTAGGGGGGGCTTCAAAGCGCACCGTGACGCCTTCGGCGACACTCTGACGAGGTTTTGGTCACGAAAAAAAGTCCTTTTCGTTCAATGGTCTGCAAATGTCGGCAAGTTGCAGTTCACACAATTGACAACTTGCTTGCGCTTGCCTTGACAGGCTGGTGACGCTGTGCAAAACCGCCGCGCCGCGGCCTCGGTGGGCCATGCCCGGCGCGGTGGCGACCATCAGCACCAGCGCCAGCAGCCAGAAGTGGCGCCAGCCGACGAACCAGAATTTCAACACGGTCATCGGCCAGCCCGGCTGGTAGACCCGCTTCTGCATCAGCAGCAGGTGGACCGGCGCCACCGCACCAGCAGCCACAGGAACAGGAAAGCATGGCTGTGCAGCACCACGATCAGGTGCTCCATGTGGATCCGCCGCTTGAACACATAGAACAGCTTCAGCAGCAGCGCGTAGATCGGCAGCAGCACCAGCATGGCGCCCGGCAGCTTGCCGAAGACGCCGTTGACCATGCGTTCCTTGGCCGCTTTGCGGCTGACCGCGTCGCCATGCCGGTAGATGTGCGAGTTGTTGCCGATGCGCTGCCAGGCGGCGGTCAGCTGACGGTCGGCGACATCGGGCAGCCAGGCCAGCCGCAACGGCTGCAGCGGCGCGATGGCCGTGCCGCGGTCGACCGCCGGCGGCCGTCGTCGGGGGCAGCGGTGGGGCGTGCAGTTCGGTCAGCCGCTGCTGCACGCCGATCGCTTGCGCAGCCATCGCGCCGCTGCCGAAGGTACGCACCGCGTCGAGCGCGTTCGTCTTGCGCTCCAGCAGCCTGCGCACCTCTTTCGCGCTGGCGGCCTGCATGAAGTCCTCGTCGCGGTCGAGCAGCATCTTCTGCTGGCGCTGTTCGCCGCTGCGGGTGATCGCCGCCGAGGTGGCCAGGTGCAACACGAAGAAGCTCAGCAGGCACAGCACAGCACGAACATCAGCCGGAACGGCGCGATGTAGCGCATGCGGCGGCCGGCGAAGTATTCCAGGGTGAGGAAGCCCGGTTTCAGGAACAGCGCCGGCAGCGTGCGCAGGATGCGGCTGTCGATGCGCAGCAGGGTTTCCACCACCTCTACAGCCATGTGGCGCATCGGCTTGAGCACGCGGTGGATCGACGGTCCGCATGCATGGCAGAACCCGCCCTGCATGGCGACGCCGCAGTCGGCGCAATGCAGGTCTTCGTAACGGGTCAGCTGCTTCATCGCGGTTCCCTTGCCGGTGCAGCGGGCGACCTGCGCACGTGCCGGCGGCGTGCCGGCCGTGACCAATGGCTCAGGTAGAATGGCCGACCCTGGAGTGTGCTGTGTCGATGAAACCTTTCCGCCCCGAACGCGCGCATCTGTTGCACGAGGTGCGCGCCACCGTGCGCCTCGCGCTGCCGCTGATCGCCGCGCAGCTGGCCGCGGTCGGCAGCAACGTGATCGACGCGGTGCTGGCCGGTCACGTCAGCGCGCACGTGCTGGGCGCGGTGGCGGTGGGCGCCAGCATCTGGTCGCTGGCGATCGTCTGCGGCATCGGCATGATGATGGCAGTGCCGCCGTCGGTGGCCCAGCTGGACGGTGCCGGCCGCCGCGGCGAGGTCGGCGCGGTGTTCCAGCAGGCGCTGTGGCTGGCGCTGGGCATGGGCGTGCTGCTGTGGTTCGCGGTGCGCCACGCACAGCCGCTGATCGAGCTGATCGGGGTGACGCCGAGCCTGCGCCACGACGTACAGCGTTTCCTGCTGGCGATCAGCTGGGGCGCGCCGGCGCTGACCTGTTATTTCGCGCTGCGCGGTCTGTCCGAGGGGTTGTCGCTGACCCGACCGTCGATGTACTTCAGCCTGGGCGGGCTGGTGCTGCTGGTGCCGCTGGGCTACGTGCTGATGTTCGGCAAGCTGGGCATCCCGCCGCAGGGCGCGCATGGCTGCGGCGTGGCCACTGCGATCGTGCTGTGGCTGGAGCTGCTGGCGTTCGGCGTCTACGTGATCTTCCGGCGCAACTATCGCGGACTGGGCCTGTTCGACCGTTTCGAATGGCCCGACCGGCGCCGAATCGGCGCGCTGGTGCACATCGGCCTGCCGATGGCGGTGACCTTGCTGGCCGAGGCCGGGCTGTTCGTGGCTACCGCGCTGATCATCGCCACGCTGGGCGAGGACGTGATCGCCAGCCACCAGGTGGCGATCAACATCGCCTCGCTGTTCTTCATGATTCCGCTCGGCCTGGCCATGGCGATCACCGTGCGCGTGGGCAACGCGGTGGGCCGCGGCGACGAGCGCGGCGTGCGTTACGCCGGCTTCTGCGGGATCGGCCTGACCCTGCTCACCCAGCTGTTCTCGGCCGCCCTGATGCTGGGCCTGCCGCACTTCATCGCCTCGCTGTACACGCACGAGCCGAAGGTGATCGCGCTGGCCGCGCAGCTGATCATGCTGGCCGGGCTGTTCCAGTTCTCCGACGGCATCCAGGTCGCCGCCAATGGCGCGCTGCGCGGCCTCAAGGACACCCGCGTGCCGATGGCGATCACCCTGTTCGCGTACTGGATGATCGGCATGCCGGTGGGCTGGTGGCTGGCGTTCCATCACGGCATGGGTGCGCGCGGTATGTGGATCGGCCTGATCGCCGGCCTCTCGGCGGCGGCCGCGATGCTGTTCACCCGCTTCTGGCGCAGCGCCTGGCGCCAGCGCTGGCGCCGCCCCGTGCCGATGACCGCGCCAGCCTGAGCGGCTACGCTTACCCCGACGATTCCGGATACCTGCCGACATGACGCTTCCCCCGCCGCCACCGCCCCGCCGCAACGGCTTCTGGGCCTTCCTGCGCACGCTCGGGCGCGGCATCAACCTGCTGCGGCTGGTGATCCTCAACCTGGTGTTCTTCGGCGTGCTGGGCGTGCTGCTGTTGCTGCTGGCCGCGGGCGTGCTGGGCAGCCGCAGCGCGCGCACGGTGCAGGACGCCAGCGTGCTGGTGCTCCGGCCGCAGGGCCAGCTGGTCGAGCAGTACAGCATCGACCCGCTGCAGCGCGCGCTGGCCGGCCTGTCCGGCGAACAGCCCAGGCAGGTACAGCTGCGCGATCTGGTCGACGCGATCGACGCGGCGGCGAAGGACCAGCGGATCAGCCGCATCCTGCTGCTGCCGGACCAGCTGCAGGGCGGCGGCTTTGCCGCGCTGCGCGAGGTCGGTGCGGCGCTGGACCGTTTCCGCGCCGCGGGCAAACCGGTGGTGGCCTGGGCGGTGAACCTGGACCAGGGCCAGTACTACCTGGCCGCGCATGCCGACCGCCTGCTGGTCGACCCGCAGGGCGGCGTGATGATCACCGGGCTGGCCAACTACCGGCTGTTCTACAAGGACCTGCTGGACAAGCTCGGCGTCGACGTGCACCTGTTCCGCGTGGGCGAGTTCAAGAGCGCGGCCGAGCCGTACATCCTCGACCACGCCTCGGCCGAGGCGAAGCAGGCCGACAGCTACTGGATGGGTGGCCTGTGGAACGGCTGGGTCGACGAGGTGGCGGCCATGCGCAAGCTGGACCCGGCCACGCTGCGCGACGACATCGACAACTTGCCGCAACGCATCGCCAGCACCCAGGGCAACCTGGCCCAGCTGGCGTTGCAGCAGCACCTGGTCGACGGCCTGGCCACCCGAGCCGAGCTGATCGCGATGATGCGCAAGGAAGGCGTCCCGGCCGACCGGAAAGGCCACAGCTTCCGCCAGGTCGACTTTGCCCGTTACGCGGCCGCTCTGCCGCACGACGCCGAAGCGTTCGCGCCGGGCGTGGCGATCGTGGTGGCCGAGGGCGAGATCGCCGGCGGCAAGCGTGGGGCCGGCTCGGTCGGCGGTGAATCCACCGCGGCGCTGATCCGCGAGGCGCGCGAGGACCGCAAGACCCGCGCGCTGGTGCTGCGGGTCAACTCGCCCGGCGGCGAGGTGTACGCGGCCGAGCAGATCCGCCGCGAGATCGAGCTGACCCGCAGCGCGGGCATCCCGGTGGTGGTGTCGATGGGCGACGTGGCGGCCAGCGGCGGCTACTGGATCGCGATGAACGCGAACCGCATCTATGCCGAACCGAACACCATCACCGGCTCGATCGGCATCTTCGGCATGTACTACACGGTGCCGAACACGCTGGCCAAGCTCGGCATCAAGAGCGATGGCGTCGGCACCGGCCCGCTGGCCGGCGCGTTCGACATCAGCCGCCCGCTCGACCCGAAGGTCGGCGCGGTGATCCAGGCGATCATCGACAAGGGCTACCGCGACTTCGTCGGCAACGTGGCCAAGGCACGCGGCAAGAGCTACGGGGCGATCGACACGATCGCGCAGGGCCGGGTGTGGACCGGCCGGCAGGCGCTCGCGCGCGGCCTGGTCGACCAGCTCGGCGGGTTGCAGGACGCGGTCGCCGACGCGGCCAGCCTGGCCAAGCTCAGCAAGGGCTATCCGGTGCGCTATGTGGAAGCGCCGCTGGGCGGCTTCGAGCGCTTCCTGGTCGGACTCAACCAGAACGCGGCCATGCACGTGCTGCAGTCGTGGGGCGTGCGCCTGCCGGACTGGTTCGCCCAGCTGCCGGCGCTGGCGCCGGAACTCGAACTGCTGCGCCACGCGAAGGCGGGCACGCCGAACATCTACGCGGACTGCCTGTGCCGCCCGCGCTAGCAGCGTGGGCGGTGGAAACGTTCGTGGCGAAAAGGCCTCTGCAGGAGTCCATCCCTGGAGCCAGTCGGTGGCAGGCTCCGCGGGCGATGCCGTTCGTTACAGCATCGTAGGGCGGGCACTGCCCGCCGCTCCTGGCGCGGATCGTGGAAGAGCTGGCGGGCCGTGCCCGTCTCTACGAAGAGCTGTCGTGCACGAGGGGCCTATTGCGTTTGCGCCTCGATCTGCTTGCGCTGTTCCTCGGCCTGCTGGTCGACCGTCTTCTGCACGTCCTTGGCGCGCTGTTCGACCTTCTTCATCTCGTCGAACGGCGTGGCCACCTGTTGCGCGGGCTTGGCCTGCGGCTCCGGCGGTTTGCCGGAGCAGGCGGCGAGGGCGAGGACGCAAAGCAGGGGCGGCAGCAGCTTCATGGCGGTTCTCGTGGGGAATCGGCGCCGCCGAGTGTCCCGCCGCGGCGGCCCGGCTGGCAAGGCACCGCGGGCTATGCGGAGGTATTGGGCAGGCTCTAAGCTGCGCCCATGAACAGCCGCCTCGACGC
This sequence comes from Rhodanobacter sp. FW106-PBR-R2A-1-15, assembly GCF_058789735.1. NCBI lineage: Bacteria > Pseudomonadati > Pseudomonadota > Gammaproteobacteria > Lysobacterales > Rhodanobacteraceae > Rhodanobacter > Rhodanobacter sp. FW106-PBR-R2A-1-15. Next base: position 267,633 of record NZ_JBYTEM010000001.1, read on the forward strand.
CTGGCAACTGCATGGCCACACCGCCCTGATCACCGGCGCCAGCAAGGGCATCGGCTACGCCACCGCGCGCGAGCTGGCCGGGCTGGGCGCCGACCTGCTGCTGGTGGCGCGCGACGAGGATTATCTCGAACAGGTGCGGGTGGAGCTGGCCGACGAGTTCGCCGGCGTCGAGGTGCTGGCGTTCGGCGCGGACCTGACCGAGGCGGAGGACCGCCTGGCGGTGTTCGACTGGATCGCCGACCTCGGCGCGCCGGTGTCGCTGCTGGTCAACAACGCCGGCGGCAACCAGCCCGGGGCCACGCTGGACTACCGCGAGGACGACTACCGCGCGATCTTCGAGCAGAACCTGTTCTCCGCCTTCGAAATGTGCCGGCTGGCGCATCCGCAGCTGGTGCAGCACGCGAACGCGGCGATCGTCAACGTCGGTTCGGTCTCCGGCATCACCCACGTGCGCACCGGTTCGCCCTACGGCATGAGCAAGGCGGCGCTGCACCAGCTCACCCGCAACCTGGCCGCCGAATGGGCGGTGGACGGCATCCGCGTCAACGCGGTGGCGCCGTGGTACATCCGCACCCAGCGCACCGATCCGGCGCTGGCCGATGCCGACTACCTGGACGAGGTGCTCGAGCGCACCCCGTTGGAGCGCATCGGCGAGCCGGAGGAAGTGGCCGCGGCGATCGCCTTCCTGTGCCTGCCGGCGGCCAGCTACATCACTGGCCAGGTGCTGGCGGTGGACGGCGGGTTCCTGAACTACGGCTTCTGAGCGGTTGTGATTTTTTCAACCTCTCAGGCTGGCCACGGCGAGGGCATGGCGAGGGTATGGATGCCCGAGTTGAGGCAACGCAGGAGCAGTTGCCCGAGGGCCGGGCGTGTACCGGACCCGCGACTGAAGAAAACCACAGGATGTGGTTTTCTTCACAAGCTCTGAGAGGGTGTCGACAAAACAAAAATAGGCTGCGAACATGCCGTAAACAGGCACTTTGGGCGGGTTTGAATGAGCAAGACCGAGG